>JAKLEX010000009.1 GCA_022711495.1 Patescibacteria group bacterium | reverse complement strand
ATCTATACATAAAGGTATAGCCATCGTTCCACGAACCTAAATTCGATTTAATCTCAGCATATTCCGCCTCAAACCCTTCTTGGTTTTCCTTTAAAAAGCCATATATAGCTTTGGCAATCGCCCTATGTCCCCACGGCATATGATCGGTTAAGACCAATACTTTTTTCTTTTTCTTCATGGAGCCACCTCAGGGATTCGGACCCTGGACCTAGCGATTACAAATCGCTTGCTCTACCAACTGAGCTAAGGTGGCAATCAGTCTATTTTATCAAAAATCAGTCAGTCATTCCCTTTTCTACTGGTATTCTAGATATTCTTCTGGCAATTGTTTTGGGTACACTGATATTTTTTATATCCAAAAATCCTCTTAACACCAATTCCAGTGATTCATTTGCTGACAATCCTCTTGTCTGTAAATACTCCAATATTTCACTAGAAACTTTTCCCACCGATGCCTCATGAGTCAAATCAACATTAGCATTTTTTGCCTTAATTTCAGGAATGGCATGAATCATACCTCCATCAACAATTAAACCGGAACACTCCAGAT
>JAKLEX010000008.1 GCA_022711495.1 Patescibacteria group bacterium | reverse complement strand
GATGGGGCGCAAAAAGATTTTGGTCGCGGAATATTTCTTCCGGTGCGTTAAACGGAAGAACGCGAGCCAAAATATTTTCACCGTAATTCGTGCTGATGTAATTTGCTCCGCCTCTGTTGTCGGTATCGGGCTTGTAGCAATAGCAGCTGCGGGGCCGTTTTTCTTGGCCGATAATCTGGGCGATTCTTTTGGTTTTACCCGAAAACATGCAGCCGGTGATTACTTCTAATGCGCCTCTTTTTTTCATTGTTTTTATTTTAAGGCAGCAGCTGGTTTTGCGCAACCCCATTGATGTGAAGGATAACTGGTAAATATTTTGCGACGTGGTAAAATAATAAAGGGATCTTTTGATAATTTTTACTAAATGCTTCGTTTTAGATAAATTGGGAAATTATTTAACGCCAAATCGCTAACTCGTCCGCCTCGGCTGGACTCAAACAGCGCGATTTGTCTAAATAATTTCTTCAATCTATATGCTAAAACTTCGCTATGAAGTAAAAATTATCAAAAATCCAATAAGGAAGAATTGTAATGAGTTTAGAAGGTTTAGTAAAACA
>JAKLEX010000007.1:267-589 GCA_022711495.1 Patescibacteria group bacterium | reverse complement strand
TAAGTAAGGTAGTGAACGCAAATTAGAATAATTTGTAATGTTAGAGGTTAAGTTGCTTATTTTACGCCAAAGCCAAAAGCTTTGGTGTGCTTTAGTGACATAGCGTCTAGCGTAGGATAAAGGAATTACTTCCTTTGTCCGTTACAAATAAATAAAAAAGATATTAACAAAAACAATAAAATTATGAAAACAAAAACAATCTTGGTAGTATTCGTACTACTTTGTGAAATAGGCTTTGCCCAAAAAACACAACAAACAACCACTACTTATACAAAACAGTTTTTTTTATTTTATCATTATGATGGTAATAATAGAAAACCTG
>JAKLEX010000007.1:0-258 GCA_022711495.1 Patescibacteria group bacterium | reverse complement strand
ATAAGCCTCGGGGAGCTGCCAAGAAGCTTTGATCCGGGGATTTCTGAATGGGGCAACCCAACATAGCGAGAGTTATGTTAATCCTATATGGAGAGCGAACCTAGGGAAGTGAAACATCTCAGTACCTAGAGGAAAAGAGATCAAACGAGATTCTCCCAGTAGCGGCGAGCGAAAAGGGAAGAGGGCACTTAGAGATAATATATTTGTTAGCTAAACACTTTGGAAAGAGTGAGCATAGAGGGTGATACTCCCGTAAGC
>JAKLEX010000006.1 GCA_022711495.1 Patescibacteria group bacterium | reverse complement strand
ATCTTCATACATATTAATTTCCTCTATAATTACTCCTTTTTCCTTTTCAATTTCTTTTTCGTCCAATAAAGGATTAATATACATATCAGAAATTATATTCAAAGCATTATCGATCTTGTCTGCGCTTACTTTGGCATAGTAACCGGTCAATTCATGGCCTGTAAAAGCATTATAAACAGCCCCCAGAGATTCCATTTCCGAAGAAATAGCTAAAACCGTAGGCCTATTTTTTGTACCCTTAAAACACATGTGTTCCAAAAAATGAGAAATCCCGTTCACCTCCCTATTCTCATATTTGGAGCCGGCTTCCACCATAACCAAAAAAGTAGTAGCCATACTTTTCGGCATAGGTACCAAAACAACTCTTAATCCGTTTTTTAAAATTATTTTTTTAAACATCTAAATCCACTTATTTTAATTCTTCAAACAACGAATAGAGTATGCATAAGCATCACTCCAAGCACTTTTATACGTTCCTGTGCCTCCACCCCACAAAAAACGATGATAAGGCACACTTGATCCATTTAGAGTCGAAGTCCACATAGTCATATGCGTATTACCTCCACTTCCTATGCGTGCATTGTAATTACCATCGGGACCATTACGATAACCGGAAAGCAATCCGGAAAA
>JAKLEX010000005.1 GCA_022711495.1 Patescibacteria group bacterium | reverse complement strand
ATAACCGCATTTGAAAGCAATCTGAGTTATTGTTAGTTTTTGATTGGTTAAAATTAGGTTAGCGGCTTTTTCAGCTCTAATCCTTTTAATAAAAGATCGCGGTGTTTCGCCAATCAAAGCGGTAAAGATTCTTAAAAAATGAAAAGTCGAGAACCCAGATATTTTAGATACGTCGGCAAGTAAAATTCTTCCCGAAATATTCTCCTGGATAAAATCTAAAGATTTGTTTATCTTATTGACATATTCTTCGTATAACTTTTTGTTATTTTTATACGGCATAAATATAAAAGATAAAAAATTTTATTTTAGATAAGTTCAAACTTGGACATCTGGCGGTGGGGGTGAGATTCGAACTCACGATACCCTTTCGGATATACCAGTTTTCAAGACTGGCCTATTCAACCGCTCTAGCACCCCACCATTTCTAAAATCATACTTTATTTGCTTTTTTTAGTCAAAATTTTGTGAAAATAGTCAGCTTGGGATATAATATGGATATGTTCGTTTTTTAATCAGGGCACTTATATGAAATTTGTTGCTGATTTGCATATTCATTCCAAATATTCGCGCGCCACTTCCAAAGAAATGAATTTGGAATCTTTGGATAAGTGGGCGAAAATCAAGGGCATCAAAGTGATGGGCA
>JAKLEX010000004.1 GCA_022711495.1 Patescibacteria group bacterium | reverse complement strand
ATCGCTACTCTCTGTTCCTTATGTTTCATTACCATATGTAAATATAAAGCTCCGATTATTTCTTCAGCCCCAATTTTTTGATTAAGGCGTTATATCGGCGCTTAGAAGTTTTATTTAAATAATCCAAGAGTTTTTTCCTTTTGGACACCATTTTCAATAAACCGCGGCGGGAATTATGGTCTTTATGATGTTTTTTGAGGTGTTTGGTTAGTTCTTCAATTTGTTCGCTTAAAAGAGCCACCTGGATTTCGCTGGAGCCCGTGTCGGTTTGATGGGTCTGAAAACTTTTAATTAAGTTGGTTTTTTTCTTAGGCTTTAACATATTGATTTTTATTCTATCACATTTGTTTAGAAATTGCAAATATGGCCAAATTAAAAGGAGCCACGGGGCTCCTTTGCGTCCAAAGCATTAGCGAGGTTTTTGGCCTTTTGCTTCAGGAAAAAACTATCTCTAACTTTCCCACCACGATGTGATGTTTCAGACAGCGGGCTTCGTATTTATCCGACCCGCCAATAAGCACTAATCGGTCTTCATAGTGGGCTGGTTCTCCGTTTATAATGCGTTGGGTGCGGTTGGCTTTTTGACCACAAACAGCGCACGTTGCAGTAAGCTTAGTGATTTTGTCGGCAAAAGACATTAATTGGGGCATGGAACCGAATGGTTCGCCGCGAAAGTCCAAGTCTAAGCCGACGACGATAATATGATGACTCCATTTAATAAGCAATTGCACGACATCAACGATTTTTTCAGAGAAAAATTGTGCTTCGTCAATGATAATGAGTTGTCTGCGTTCAGTATTGTGCCAATGTAAGTGACAGGCGTTGAAAATTTCTTCTGGCTTTTGAGCTGGAATTGTTTTGACCAGTACTTGTTGTCCTTCATGGGTATTGATTACATTCGGACCGCCTCTGTCATCAGTGCTTGGCTTACAGCATTCGGGCTGTCGGGGGAATTTTTGCTTTGCGATGATTTCCGTAATTCTTTTTGTTTTTCCGGAGAACATACAGCCGGTAATTACTTCCAATTTCCCTCTTTTTTCCATTGTTATTCCTCGCTTTTGAATTTCAAAAAGCTGATTTCATTCTAATATTAGATAGTTATTTGTCAATGTAGCTGGTAAATATTTTGCGACGTGGTAAAATAAAAGGAGAAGTTACTATGAGTTTAGAAGGTCTAATAAAGCAATATTTGGAATATCTGGAGATTGAGAAAAACCGCAGCCGAAAAACTGTGGAAAATTATCAACGCTATTTGAAGCGGTTTTTGGACTTTTTGGCAAAAAATAGCAATCAACCGGCTGGCTCGTTGGAAGCCAAAGACATCACGCAAGATGTTGTCCGGCAATACCGCTTATTTTTGAACCGCTTGGCCAATAGCAATTCCTTGGATGGCGAACTGAAAAAAATCACTCAGAATTATTACGTCATTGCTTTGCGCGGACTTTTAAAATATCTGGCTAAAATCGGCGTTAAAAGTCTGACTGCCGAACAGGTAGAGTTGGCCAAATCTTCTCCGCACGAAATTGACATCATCAGTTATAATGATTTGGAAAGATTGTTGGCTGCGCCCGA
>JAKLEX010000003.1 GCA_022711495.1 Patescibacteria group bacterium | reverse complement strand
ATAAAGGCCTGCCTGAAGAAACATTTATGTCGGAAAGATCCCCAGAGCGAAGCAATAATCGTTGAAGAATTGGACAATCTCCCCTCTTTTTTGCTTCGCAAACAGGATGGCGCCAGCCTTTACATTACTCGCGAACTGGAAACCCTAAAACTGCGCTTGAAAGAATTTAAACCCCAATCAATTTTATATGTCGTGGGCAGCGAACAAAATCTTTATTTCCAGCAATTATTCGCTTTAGCCAAAAGACTTGGCTGGCTAAAGAAGACTGAAACGAAACACATCAACTTCGGCACAATAATGCAAGACGGCAAAAAAATGTCCACGCGCGAAGGCCGAGCCATAGAGTTAGATGATTTGATTGACCAAGCGACCGCCAAAGCCGAAGAAATCATTACCGAAAAGAATCCCAATTTAACCAAGGAAGAGAAAACAAAAATCGCCCAAATTCTCGGCATCGGCGCCATCATTTACAATGATTTGCGCCAAGCCCGCATCAAAAATATTTCTTTTGATTGGAATCGAATGCTTAATTTGGAAAACGGCACAGCCGCTTACTTACAATATACTTATGTAAGAATCCAATCAATTTTAGCTAAAAACCCTGACCTTAATGATATTACCCGCCCAATTTTTGAACATAAAATTGAATTGAATCTGGCCAAAAAACTCGGCTTCTTCCCTTATGTCGTTGAGCGCGCCCAACAAGAAAATGCTCCGCACTTCCTTTGCACCTATCTGGAAGAATTAGCGCAATTATTCAATAATTTTTATGACACTGTTTCCATTAACCAGACAGAGAACCAGAAATTAAAACAATCAAGAATCAAATTAATAAAATTCGTTGCTCAGACAATCAAAAACGGTTTGCAGTTGCTAAACATTCAAGTTCCTGATAAGATGTGAGTTATGCTAAAATTTAACAACCGCTATTTCATTCTCCGCCACGGCCAAGCCACTTCCAATGTTGAGCATTGGTTTGCCAGCTGGCCAGAAAATCCAAAGGTTTCCCAGTTGACGTTAAAAGGCATTAAACGAATCAAGAAAGACAGCCAATTTTTCAAAAAAATCGGCCTTGATTTGATTTTCAGCTCTGATTTAAAAAGAACTAAGGATACGGCAAAAATTATCAGCCAAGCTACGAAAGCGCCGGTTATTTATAAAAAGGGACTCCGAGAACTGAATGCCGGAATCTTTAAAGATCAGCTGGTGGTTAATTACCGCAAATACTTCCATAATCACGTGGATCGTTTTACCAAAAAACCTCCGAAAGGAGAAAACTTGAATGAATGCAAGCAAAGAATATTCAAAACATTTCAGGAAATAAACAAAAAATACAAAAACAAGAAAATTCTGATTGTTAGTCATGGCGACCCCCTCTGGCTTTTGGAAGGCGCGATAAAAAATAAAACTCCGATGCAAATGGCAATGGCTCGCGGCCATCGCCTCTGGCCTGGAGATTATCGGGAATTAAAATAAAGTAATCAAAAAGCCCCAATGGGGCTTTTTGATTTTAATCATTTCTTCAGGCTTATCTTGATTTTTTCTCCGTCAATATTCAATTCTTTACCAGTTAGTCCTGATTCAAATTTAATATCGGTAAAAGAGCTTTTTTCTTGCAATTCGTCTTTCGAATTCTTAATAACGTCAATCAATAGC
>JAKLEX010000002.1 GCA_022711495.1 Patescibacteria group bacterium | reverse complement strand
TAGAAAGCAACCGGCAAGTTTTTATTCTCCTTCCCAATCAGATAAAATTGGAGATTTATAAGGAGCGGCTATCGGAATTAAATGAGGAAATTATTGTTTTTAATAAAACTCAATCGCAAAGAGCATTGGTAAAGGCTTACTCCGATATAAATCAGAATCGGAAGAAAATAATCATGGGTCTGCGTTCTTCGGTTTTTGCGCCATTTAATGATCTGGGGCTAATTATTGTCGTTGACGAAGAAAATTCCAGCCATGAAACCTGGGAACCGCAGATTCAATTCAGCGCTAAAAAAGCTGCGGAAAAATTGGCCGATTTATTCCAAGGCCAGTTGATATTTACCAGCGCCAATCCCAGTTTGGAAAATTGGTTTTTAATCAAGAAGGGACTGCTGGTCGTTCGCGGGGAAATGCCGGCTATCCCCTCTCAAACCACGGAAATAATTGATTTGCGAAAAAATGTCTCCGGTACAATAATCGCACCAAGCGTGCTGGAAGGAATAAAAGAAATTTTGAAGAAAAAAGGTCGGGTTTTACTGGTAGTTAACCGCCGCGGTTTGGCGCCGGCCTTGATTTGTGAGGATTGCGGTTTTGTTTTGAAATGCCCTAATTGCGAAGCAGCTCTGGTCTATCATTATTTGCTGCCGCTCTTGGAACTGCGCTGCCATCATTGCGGCTTCCGACAGGCCCCAACCGATCTTTGTCCTAATTGCCAGAGTCATCTGATTAAATTCTTCGGCATAGCTACGCAAAAAGCAGTGAATTTTTTGCAGAAAAGTTTTCCGGACGTAACAATAGAAAAATTTGACTCCGATAACTTAAAGAGTGTCAAAGCGGAAAAAGAATGTTTCTCCCGATTTGACAGCGGCCAGACGCAAATTTTAGTCGCTACCGAACTCTTTTTCAAATTTCTGGATGAATTGACTGGTAAAATTGATTTGAGTATTTTAGCCTCAGCCGAACAAACCCTGGCTTTTCCTGATTTTCGCAGCGAAGAACGTCTGAAAAGGACTGTGCAAAAGCTTTCTTTTGTGAGCCAGAAACTGACCATTCAGACATTTAACCCGGAAAAAGACTTCTTCCAAAACATTCACAACCTTGATAAATTCTACTCAAATGAGTTAGAATTGAGGTCGCAGCTTTCTTATCCGCCCTATTTTGAGATAATTAAAATTACTGTTTGGCATCGGAATTTGGCGCAAGCTAACCGTTTGGCGCAGTACTATTATCAGCATTTGAAACAGCGCGCCGCAAAATTATTTCAGCCGGAAGATTATAAGATTTTGCCTCCGGCCTCGGCGTTTATTCCCAAAATAAAAAATCGCTATGCCAAGGAAATATTCCTGCGCTTTAAAGGCAATCCGACCAATCCCCTTTCTTTAACTATGATAATTAATCGCAATAAAGTGATTAATTTCTTACCTAATGATGTTTCTATTAAAATTAACCCGATTAACTTGCTTTAAATTATGGACGATCAAATTTTAACCATCAAAAATAAAAAACAGGAAGAATTTCTAAGAAAGCCGACGGAAGCCGTGCTTGATCTTAATGACCGGAAAATAACCGAACTGATAGAAGGAATGAAGGAGATTCTCATTAAGCGTCAGGGAGCCGGATTGGCAGCCAATCAAATCGGAGAAAACAAAAGAATTTTTATCGCCCAGTTTGAGGGAAAAATTTACGCCTTCATCAATCCGCAAATTGTTAAGGTTTCCAAGAAAAACGTTGTTTTGGAAGAAGGCTGCTTGAGCGTTCCCGGCATTGTCGGCTTGGTTAGCCGCAGCCAAAAAATAACCGTCCAAGCTTTTAATGAATTGGGAAAGCCGATTAAAATAAAAGCTAAAGATATTTTGGCGCGCATTTGCCAGCATGAGATTGACCATCTTTCTGGAGTACTTTTCATTGATAAGGCCACTAAGCTTTTTCGCGTTTCCACCAATGAAAAAACAGCCGATTAAAATCATTTTTTGGGGCACTCCGTATTTTAGCGCCAAAATTCTGGAAGCTTTAATTAATGCTGATTTTTCGCCTATTTTAACGATTACAGCCTTGGATAAGCCCAAAGGCCGTGGATTGGAGAAGCAGGCCTCAGAAGCCAAAAGAATGGCTATAAAACACGGTTTAAACGTGGCTCAACCTCAGAAACTCAAGGAAATCAGCTTTTTAGAACAGATACGGATCTTGAAGCCGGATTTATTCGTCGTTGCCAGCTATGGCAAAATCATTCCCAAAGAAATCCTGGAAATTCCCAAATTAGGCTGTCTTAATGTTCATCCCTCGCTGTTGCCCTGCCATCGTGGCGCTTCGCCTATCCAAGCTACTATTCTAAGCGGCGAAAAGGAAACCGGCGTTACTATTATGTTGATGGATGAAGAAATGGATCA
>JAKLEX010000012.1 GCA_022711495.1 Patescibacteria group bacterium | reverse complement strand
GGTCAAATCATCAAGGTCGTTGATGAATTTATCGACTTTTTCATTCCAAAAAATTATTACCATATTGGCATGATACATCACACATCAGAAAATGCAAAAATAAGGCACTAGATGATAGCGTCCATTTCAGTGCCCGGGGTGGGAATCGAACCCACATCCCACAAGGAGACACGATTTTAAGTCGTGCGCGTATACCAGTTCCGCCACCCGGGCTTTTATGTCACAAAATGTTCAAGACATTAATTAATGTATCAAATTTTATGTTTATAAACAAATGTCATTTTAGCCTTAATTAAGTATAATGTAACCTGTAACAAATAGGCTATTACGTTTGTTTAAAGATAAAGTCATTCTTAATATATTAGTTAGTCTAAGTTAAGTATATAAAATGAATAAAAAATCAATTATTGGGGTGGTAGTTTTAATAATTATCGTTCTGGTTGTTATTGGCGTGAAGTCAGGTCAAGACAGTTCTTTAAATAAAGCCGAAGACACAGCGAATACATCTAATCAAAA
>JAKLEX010000011.1 GCA_022711495.1 Patescibacteria group bacterium | reverse complement strand
GTTTTCAAGTTTTTTCTCTTGGTGCCGCTTATGGAAAAGATATTTCAAAAATTACTAAAGTCACCGACCCCTCACTTTTAATACCTGAACGTTTTGATGATAGTGATGCGCCAAGATTGGCCAAAATAGGGCAAGATGGTGTTTCTTTTAAGTCACACTTAGATGGTTCTATACATTACATCACCCCAGAGAAATCAATTCAGATTCAGCACAATTTGGGTGCAGATATTATTTTTGCTTTTGATGAATGTACTAGCCCTACTGAAGACTTGCGATATCAAGAAGAGGCGCTAGAACGGACGCATTCTTGGGCAAAAAGGAGTTTGGCTGAACATCAAAAACTAGGAGGCGAGCAAGCTTTGTTTGGCATCGTGCAGGGTGGGCGAGAGGAGAGCTTAAGAAAAAAATCTGCGCAATTTATTTCAAGTTTGGATTTTGATGGTTTTGGTATTGGAGGGAGTTTTGCGAAAGAAGATATGTCTTCTGCTGTAAAATGGGTAAATGAAATTTTACCAGAAGAAAAACCACGAC
>JAKLEX010000010.1 GCA_022711495.1 Patescibacteria group bacterium | reverse complement strand
CGGGCACTTGTGCCAAGCCGGCAAGTTTTGATGCTCTCAATCTGCGTTCTCCCGAAATGAGTTCGTACTCGACAGACATGCCACCTTGTTCATGAAAGACTTCCTTGCGTGTGACAACCAAAGGCTGCAAAACCCCGTACATGCGAATAGATTCTGAAAGATCTTTCAAACGGGCTTCGTCAAATTCTCTTCTGGGTTGATATGGATTGGGATGGATTTTCTCAAGTTCAATCCAAAAGATCGCGTCATTTACATATGGAGTAGTCATGCCCGTATTTTACCACCGGCTTTCATTTTGCGAAATGCTTCAAAATGTGTAAACTATACGCAATGCCGGGATGGCGGAATTGGTAGACGCACACGACTCAAAATCGTGCGGAGTAATCCATGAGAGTTCGATTCTCTCTCCCGGCACAATACAAAAAGCATGAAAATGCTTTTTTGTTTTAAATACCTATGTTAATATCACGACATGAAACCGAAAGTTATAGTAGTTCTTGGCCCAACCGCCACAGGTAAAAGTGATGTCGCAGTTGAAATA